>NZ_JBBOVD010000002.1:0-32747 GCF_038006405.1 Bacillus sp. FSL K6-2971
AAAAGATGTTAACTGATCAATTACATCAGCTGCTTTATGTGACCATTTACTACAAGCATCACCAGCTTTTTGAGCCCACTTATAAGGAATTTTCTTTATTAAAGTCCCTAAAGCTGGACCACCTACTCTTAATGCTTTGACTAGAATTTGTTTACCAAAAGGAATTCCCTTTGTACTCATTGTCGGATCATTTCCAACAGGAAGGGTAGATGTATTTGTTTTACCTATCTTACCAACACTTTCACGATTTGCTTCCGCAGCACTAGCATAACCAGGCGCAATAGCAGAAATTCCAAAAACACTTAGTGAAACCAATAAGAAAAATGATATTAATTTTTTCTTCACTTTAATCACTCCATCCTCTTTTCTTCAACAAAACCCATACTATCATTAAACGAGATATTAAAACCTTAAAATTACTTTAAAGGTTAAAAAAGTAAAAGAATATCATTTCAAGTTACCTAGCCAACACGGTAGTATATAAATATTTTCAGATTATATTTAAAGTGATTTTAAGATTAATATAAATAAAAAAACAATTAAATCAATAACCATATCAAAAAAGCAGGCTGTTTAAGAGCCTGCTTCAGATTGTTGACAAAGGGCTAAAATGATCTTGATTTTAGCCCTTCGTCTTCTTTTCAGCGTGATAGAAAACCTTTGCAGCCCTAGGAAGGGTGAGTACCGGCGCGCAGGACTAACACCGAATGCGAGGGTTTGTCTACATGCTGAGAAGCCGTTAACGGCTTCTTGTGTTTATTTTCACTCTTTTACTTTATAAAGCTATTTCAATTACGGCCACTTCTTCACCATTATACCTTGTCACAAAAGATACCTCTTCTTCCGGAATTCCTACCTCTAGCAAAAATGACTTAAAAGCGCGGCCGCCTTCCCCGCCATAATTACTGGCTAAGCCTCCATCAATAAATAATTTATAGCGAACGGTCTCCACATAAGTATGAAATCTTGCTTTATGACCATTTCTAAAGTGCGTAATATGTGGATCCCTCCCAATTAAAGTATATGGTAGCCTCCACTTGGGCTTTTTAAGATAGTTGTAGCTTCAGGTAACCCCGCATTAGAAATACGGCCAAGAACGTCCACAAGTGTAATCCCTTTGTTATCAACGTTTTCTTTGCCTTTCACATCAATTTCAATGCACATAGCGTTGATCCAACGCAAATTTGAGCGTAATTTCCGGTCATTTCTATAGAACGTGTTGTATGTAATATGAGTGATATGACCAGCTTCAATATGTTTTTTAAACGTTTTGTAAGTACGCACCGCAAACTCCTGGCTAAAGTCTCCTTCAGGAACCAGGAAGGCATAAGCGTAGTCTTTAGCATATTTGTGTTCATATTCTGCCTTCCTTGAAGTAGCTTTAGACTTTGGCGCTGCTGTCATCTGCGATTTAAAAATCCCTTCCAGCGGCAGCGGCATAGAAAGCAATTTTGCATATTTCAAGCTGTCTTCAGGAGCTTGCATGTCGTTTTTATATTGTTCTATCAATCTATCAGCAATCATGGCTTGCACCTCCGTTTCCGGCAACAAAAAAGAGCCGTTAGTAAGCGGATTCGCTCACCCAACGGCTCTAAATCTTGAAAGGTACAACCCTATTTATATGTCGATTTATCGGAAACCAAGGAAAAATTTGCAGATATTTTGAGTTCTAAATATCTTGCAACTTCACAAGGATACTGATATGATAAAGACATACAATTTGAGTATGTTCTTTCAAGCTCGTTGGTTTGGAGACCTGGGGAGCTTGAATCCGAAAAGTCAGTGTTGGTAGCACTGGCTTTTTTCGTGTTCTATTTTATTTTTAGAAAATTCCGAATTGTTCGATATACTTAAAATCTCTTAAAATTTGATCTGTTACAACCGATAATACTAGATTTGGTCTAATCCGTCCACCCTACTCAGGATGAGAGAAAAACGTCCTATAAACAAATTGGCAGCAATGTTAAAGTAAAGTCTAAAGTCGATTGACTCCCCAGTTCCTGAATAATGATCGATGCTTCATCGGTTGGAAATGGTGGCTTAAACTCCGTATCCTGTCCTAAATAGTGTTCTTTAATAATTGCCATGTCTAAATCCTCCTTTAAATTTCTTGTTAAAATAACGAATTCCAGATTCGATACATAAATAAATATGAATTACTCCCGTGAAAATGAAAATCAAAGGAGCAAGTAAATATCCAATATCCATCACTATACTTGATCTAAGAAATACTCCGATCATCACAATAAAGGCAGAAACAATAATGCTATACATCCAATACCTTATAGTGTTATCTCCTATGTTATACAGTATTTTCTGCACTATTTTCACACTCCTGAAAGATTTTTGGTTGTGATGTGGTGAAAACCCGAACAAAACAGCTGCCCTGGCTCCAGGAAAATCAATCAAAACACGAATGAAAAGACAGTTGGTAATCTTTCATGATTTCAATCTCCCAAGGCTGCTATTTCGTCTAATAGAATTTTTGCCCCTTCTCGACTTAATACGATACCTCCTGATAAGGTCATATTTTGATCGGACTCCTCACCAGTGTAGATACAAGCTTTATTTCGGTAGTATTTACGCAAAATGATTTTTTTGTCTTCAACAAGTATCTCGATCGGATCACGTTCTTTAATGTCTAATACCCTTCTGAGCTCTTTGGGTAAAACGATTCTTCCTAACTCGTCCACTTTTCGAACAATACCTGTACTTTTTATCAATTGTGCCTCTCTCCTCTCATACTTTCGGGATGCTTCTGACGCAATTAATGGGTGATTGTTCATCAAAATCAATTTAATTGCGTCAGAATACTCATATACAACACCGTTTCCCTGTAATTCTTGGCGTGTTTAATCTTGCGCCTGCTGTCCTCCTACATTGGCAATAAATTCAACATTATCGACTTTCCACTCTCCATTATCCAACGCAATCAGCTGTGTCTTGATTACGATTTTCTGTTCGTTCGCTGTGCCATTATAGCTTGTGCGTGCAGTGAACTCATTCATAAAAGAGACTTCTTTCTTGTCTGATTGATATTCATAGCTTTGCAAGCCTGAAATAGAAGAAGAAACATCCGACCCTTTCTTTGGAATACTGCTTCCGCTTGGATAAGTGGATTGGTAACCTTTTTCAGTCATTAATGGTTCAATATCTTTATAACGCTGCTTCGTATTTCTGTAGGTGAAAAACTTATTAACAAACTCATTATTCAGCTCTGCGGCCTTTGTCTGATGCACTTTTTTCAATCTATCAATTTGTGCAGAATAGTTTTCTTTTTGCTTCGTGACAGCTGCTAAATCCCTTTTTAAAGATTGGGTGTAAAGCAGCATCAAAGCCACGACAACAATCGAAACAATGATAACAATTCGTGTCCCGCGCCTTTTCTGCTGATCCTCCACATTCTCACCCTCTCTATATTCTTCTGAACCCTAAATACGGATAAAGCTTTTTCCATGTTTCTACACTCGAATATTCAAGACCCGAATCATTCGAATTAATGAATTTTCCATCACCAACATACATTCCAACATGAGTCGGTCCCGGCGCATATGTGCTGAAAAATACCAAGTCGCCCGGCTCTGCCTCATCATCAGGAACTGGCTTTGTTTTCTCATACTGTGTCGCAGCATTACCATTGAGATCAACACCAATTTGCCCAAAAGCATATTCCATGAGGCCGCTACAATCAAAACCTCCAGCCGATGGAGTCCGGCCGCCCCACACATAAGGCATACCTAAATATTCTTTCATGATATTGTGTACTTGAGCATAATCGAATTTTTGGTTTTTCCCGCCTTTGCCTCCTTCTGTGTCTAGGTATCTAAATACATGATCAACATAAAGTGGATCTCCATAACTCGACCACCCAACCTTTGCTGCCTGTTCTTTACTGAATGAGGCGGCAAGCTCTTTCGTATACTTACCACCATTTTTTTTAACGTAGTCAATGAACCCACCGCCATAGTTGTAGGCTTGAAGTGTTAGCTTGATGTCGCCACCTGCTTTATCTAGGACGCTTTTAAAATGTTTCATTCCAACATCTATACTGATTTCTGGATCAGTAATTGTATTAGGTGGCAAACCAATTGATTCCGATGACTGCATAACGTCTAAGTGTCGGCCGCCGCTTTCTTGCATGACAAGCGCCATAATCACGTCTATATGCTTTGTAAGATCATACTTTTCAGCATATTTTTCAAATAAAGGGCGATACCGTTCCACATCCTGACTGATTTTCGCTTTGCCTGAAATACTACTGTCTATACCGACTCGACCGCCTTCGTCATCTCCAGCACCAAACAATAGGATGAACCCCATAAGGGCGGTATACCCCGCTACGGCCATGATGAGGCCGATGAGAAGAATCTTTTTCATGCTTTATTCACCCCGTACCCGATTAGGGTTTTCAGGTAGATGTTTCTCGGAAACGTTCTGTGCTTGACGTTCGTCTTTTCTCTCCCCTCGGTCTTTTGGCTGAGAGCGCTTAGGTCTTGCATTTTGTTTTTCAGTTTCTCCTACTGGAGGCTCCATTGCCGAAATGCTAGACAAATCATTACCTCCAGTGGCACGTGTTTTCTCTACTGATCGAGCCGTCTCATTCCTTTGTACATTTTGACTTTTCGATAGCTGCGGCTGCTGTTTCCTTTCACGTCTCACATTCTCATCCCATGATGTGACACGCGGACGTGTATTCTCACTCGAAGAACTTTCTGATACCTGCTGTTGAGTCCGGTATCGCTCTCTATCTAAAGCTTCCGTCTTCGGCGCCGCATTCTGTGTCTGCGGTTCTCGCTCTTGTTTATTCCGTTCGTCAACTGTCCCCCCTGAATGCCGCTGCTTTTGTCTATCTGAATCTTCCTGCGATTCGCCTTGTGACGTCCTGTCTTTCCGACCGTCCTTGAACTTACTCATGTTGACAACTTTATCAGCTGAATTTCCTTGTGAGGTACGTCCCTCGGAACGGTCAGGAGAATCATTCAAATTGCTTTTAATCGCATTAGCTGAAACATCACCTGCGGTCTCACGATTTTCATTTCGTTCTTTAGCTTGTTGCAATGCCGCAGCTGAAGCTCCGCCAGTATAAGCAGCCGCAGCTGCACCGGCCAAGTTCTTAGCAGCTCCAATGGTTTTTTCTGTTGGCTGACGAATCCCTTTATCATAAGCTTGTTTGACTGTTCCGCCATCCACTGAAACCACCCTGCCAGCTGTTACAAACTCAATGATTTTATCTCGAAACTTAATCATTAAGATAATAGCAACCGCTGTCACAAAAGCATTCAGCATGTATTTTCCTGGTGTATCCATCGGAATCAATTCACCTGTTATATCAATGATCAAAAACGTAAATAGAAGAATGATCCCTACAAAAGCTTTCATTAAAAATGCACCAACCAACCTGCCAAGTGTGTACCAACCACTATTTGAGAAATTCGGCAAGAAGGAAATAATAAAGCTGAACGCGAGTATGACGCCTATTGCTAAAACAAGAATTTGAACGACAAAGTTAACAAACGCCACCAACAGCAAAGGAAGACCCAACACACAAGCAAACGCTAACGAAAATATAGCCACGCCGATTTTATTCGCAATTCCTGATTGCGCCATCATGGTATTACCTAGCCGATTTGCCTCCTCCGCAGCAATTTTTTTCCTCTTTTTATATCCATCTTCATTAAGCTTATATTCCAGTAGTTTAGTGATTCTATCCTTATCATCCTTTGTGATCTTACTCTCATCTGTCATGCCATAGTTCATATTTAAATATGGCTTATAAACAGCAATATCAAAGTATTTATTCCGAAGGAGAGCAATAGACCCTTCTAATTCTTCGCCTTGTGCAATGTCTTGGTCATCATTGAAAAGCGTTCCGCTTTTCATAATAAGCCCCTGAACTTCACTGCTAACATTGTTCATCGCCTTTAAAAACCAACCGGCTTGCGTGAACCAAACGAAAGCGACCAGAATCACAACAATCAATCTAACTGTATATTGCCCTGCCTTCATACTGTTTTTTTGACCCGCATACTGATAAAAAATATATAGAACTGCTATCACAAACAATAAAACACCGAATGCCGCATAAAGGTTTTCCCATAAAGCAGTTGATATTTCCCCGATTTTATCCGCGAATTTATTTACCACTTCAACGTTATATAGCCAGTCAAGACCGGTATCAACTAAATTCGCAACCATCTTAGTCATTCCAAAAGTAATATTTGCGATACTATTCAGATTTTTATTGATGTTTTTTTCCGAAAAGGGATTGAAACTCGACTCTACATCAGCTACAGCTTCGTATTGATCATAGCTATATCTTTGACTATCAAGAGTGACTCCCCCCTGCTTTACATCCTTCGGCTGCACTTTATTACTATTATCATCTGCAAAAGCAGCAGTCCCTAAAAAGGAAATGACGATGACGAAAACCGATAGAGTAAACAGTATTATTTTCGAGTTTTTTTTCATGTCTTCCCTCCTGTCTACATATATACATTCAGGCTTATTCTTCTACATTTTCCATGTAATCAGGCTTTCCAAGATCGTCATCACCTTCTGGATACAAGTCATATTCACCGTTCTTTTGTTTTTCATAAGTCATTCTAATTGTGTCGCCTACTCTAATTCGATAATCCAACGAAATATATTTCCCATCTTGGTATACACGAATCTCAGCATTTTTTCGATCTAATTCATCTATATCTTTTTTTACACCTGGTCGCTGTAAACTCTGATTTTCCAGACTTATCACTTGATCTATAGCTTTGTCATATTTCGCCTTTGCACTGCCACAACCGGCCATACCGGTTATGGCAGCCAAAAGAGCAAAAGATAAAACAAGTTTTTTTATCATGCCAGTTCCTCCTCTGCTCTAGCTGAGTGTGATTTTTCAACTGTTTTGAATGCAGCTCGCCACTCCTCAAACAAGCAATCTATTGATAACTTTCCAACACGGCCGTAAAAATCCATAAACAACGCCTGACCTTTTACCATATTCGCAAGCATCTCCTCATTTTGTTTAGTTTGCGGAAGGTTCATCGTCTTTAAAATATCCGGCCGGTCAACATCGTTATCGAAAGCAAAACGCGCACCGAAATTCCCCTTGTCATCATCTGTTTCGGAGTCGGCCATATTCTGTGAAACAAGATATAGCTGATTTTTAAAGGAACGACCAACACGCTTCATATCCTTAATTAATCGTTTACCTCCGCGGGCTTTAGTCAATGTCCAAGCTTCGTCAAAAATGATTGCTGTCGGATCATCATGACTGCGGCGGCCAAATTTTTCACAGAATTTTGCAAGACCAATCATAATGCTAAGGCTTTTCCTGTCGCTATCACTGTAATAACGTGGATCATCATCTTCATTTGGTAAATCTAAACCAGAAATCTCTAAAATAGTTACTTTACGGTTCAAGTTTATCGCATCCGCATCCCCATAGCTGAAGACTAATTGAAGAATGCTATTTTGGACCATTTGAACAAGAAGCTCGCCCGCACTCTTAATTGTTGGGTCTTCACTATTTGCTAGATGATCTACAACATGCATAAGTCCAACGGTTTCACCCTTGGCCTTTCGCTCAATAACCGCATCTAAAGTTTTGAGAACTTCGGTTTTTACAGCATCTTTCCCATGTAAATCATAAATTTGTTCAATGATGTTCTGAGCCGTCTCTTTCGCTTCATATCCATCAAGGAAGATAATTGGGTCTAAAACCCCGAAATTCCTTTTATCAGAGACATCAAGCGTGACATAGTGGAATGAGCGAATCAATTCTACAAACATCGGATACTTAACCCGAACATCAGGATCATTAATCGCTTTCGTAAACCACTTTCTTATCTCCACTTTTGGGTCAGTCATTAATACCTGACAATCCAGGAATGAGAGATATAGCAGGATCATTTTCACCAGAAAGGATTTACCTTTTCCAGTGGCTCCTGTAATATTTACATGCGGACTGTCGGTAGAAGCACCGGCGATTCCCTCATTCGCAATAAACGGATGGTAAAGTACAATATCTCGACTGCTCGCTATAGATTGATCAATCGGGACTTTTTCTGTAAATTTATCCACTCTTCCGAAATAAAACCCCACATTCGAACCAAGCCGGCTTGATACAGCAAAAAGATTTTCTGCAAAGCCCTCATGTGTTGATGACTGCACCCAGTTTTTTTCGAATTGCATCGGTGCGCCGTGCAAAAATTTATAGAAAAGCTGCAACTGATCCGCGATAGGACGCACACAATAAATTTGCGAATGCTTCATGATCCTAATAACTTCGCTTGCTCTGTGCTTACATTCCTTTTTAGTCTTTCCGCTGACAACAAAAGTCGCTACCCACTTCAAATATGGTGAATTGTGATTACGGATTTTATTGTTTAAATCGGTCAGCAATTCACGACCAGATAGGAGCCTGTCATCTATTTCATCAACCTGGTTCATATCCTCCTGTGTTTGCTTGAAACGTTGTTTTGTTAAAGCAATCTTGCTCAATGTTGATTCTCTTGACTGGTATTGCGCTTTTATATGCAGCTCTACGGGAAAATTTAAGTTTTGCGCCCTTTGGAAAATGTGAGAGTATTCCATGTCTTCGGGAAAGTCATCGACTACGACAAAACTTGTATAGCATTCCCCTTCAGTTGTCTGAAGCTTTAGAAATCCGGGTTCTGTTGGATCAATGATGGCATCAGTTATATTTGTTTGACCGCGCTTTTTTTGTTCTTCAACCACACTATGGTGTATATCTCTTAAGAAATTGTATCGGTTTATATAGATCAATTGATCTTCTGTAAGCCGGCGACCGCCAGCGCTTGCCACCAGTTGAAAAAGGTCTTTTTCAAGTTCTTCAAATCGTTGGAAAAACTCTGCGGTCATTTCTCTTTCCAGTCCCAAAAGGTTAACCAATACGTCTGAAACAGACGTAAAGGCATTCTTCACAATTCCTTTGATATCTTCCGATCCTTCTAAAAGATTTCCTTTGAGGCGGACACCAAGGATGAAATCAGGCTGCGTAACGCTGCCAAGCTCATTTTCTAAAATATTTATCGTTTCACGATTATAATAGCGTCCGATCTCCAAGGTACTCGGATGAAAGTCTTTCTCCAAATAACCAAAACGTTGCTCTAAATCCATATGCTGCGGGTACATTTCTAAGTGAATATCTTTGTACTGTTCCAATTCTTTAAACAAAATTCTAAACTCTGCTTTGTGATCCTCAAGTTTCTCTTTATTACTCTGAGGCACAACAACGGGGCTAATTCGATAATAAGCATAAATCTCACCCGATTTCGTCAGCATAAGATTGTCGTGTACGCTTTTGATCGGCGTCTTTAATTTCATCGTTACCACCGCCCCTTCTTCGAATAATTGTATCTTCAAAGGTTACTTGTTTAATATTTGAGTATAAAACCTCTTGGTCATTGGCATATTCGCGCTTTGGAAGATATACGCTAAAAAAGTAGTTCGCAAAGTCAAACAGAAAACGATGTATCTTCTTGCCGTTATATTTCTGTTTATGGAGAAACCCGCTTAACAGCCAAGGAATACCAACATACAATACGAGGGTTAATCCTGGCATAATCGAGCCGATACTATTAAAGAAGTTACGAAAAGCAAGCATGGTGAGGAATATTACTGCGAATAATATTCCTCGCATCAAACTAAGTCCAAAATTCAAATTGAGACGCCACAGTTTATAAAGGGTTATAGGGTGATTCATTGTTTTTTTATAGTTGTATGACCTCATTCCTTACCCCCCAAATACAGTCGTAGCAAGTTCACCCAATTGCTTTAAAAGTCGCTCTGGATTACCTACCGCAAAAAATACAAATCCAGCGACAATGACGAATCCAATCAATTTAGGAAAGTCCTGTCTAAATAGATAGTAAATACCGAAGCAAACCAAAACAATTGCAACAGCGTTTCCGCCTTCGGTTTGTATCCAGTTTGTTAAATTACCAAGAGACGGAAGACTAGCAGCTAAAACGGGATTTGTAAAAAAATTCATCATGATTATTTTCCTCCTAGTGTGTTTTCCATTTTTTCTACAAAATACTTACCATCACGTTTACTTAAGTGCATGGTGAAGCTTTCTGTATTCTCAATGCCAAGTTCTTTTTCTCTAAATTTTGCATTGGTTTTTACGATATAACCATTTTTCCCTGAAGCATAGACTTTGAGATTTTCTAAGCTGACAAATGAACGCTGCCCATTTAAAGCCTGCGGCTTCTCCATCATATAAGTGAGATCATCTGTCGTTCCATCAGCATATTTTTTGAAGAAATCATTAAGCCAATTTTGAATCTGCTGTTTCTGTGCTGCCTGAATTTCAGATTCATCAGTTAATGGGTTAGTTTCGCTTTGTACGCCTTTTGTTTTCACATCCGGCAACGTTGTGAAATACAGATTAGAAACAACCACATAGCCACCTTTAGAAGCCTTTACAGGTACATTAAGCAGCATAGAACGCCCTGTTTTTTTCTCTTCTTCGTATTTCTCTTTCACTTTTTCTTTTTTCTTGCCTTTTTTCTTCTCAACCTTGCGCTCTTTTTCCTGAATGGCGACATTATCATAATCTACACGGTACTGTAAGATCGCCTTATCATCAGCGAACTGCACATCATATAGCATTTTACTATTCAACTTCCGGTATCCGCCTACATCACCAGTTGGATCAACCATTAAACCTTCTGCATAATAGCTTTTGAGTGCTTCTTCTCGCGCTTTCTTTTGTTCACTATCACGCGGAATATTCATGTATTCATCGACCACTTGATTAGCGAAAATCTCCATTTTCGGACTGCGGTAAACATCATATCCGTTTTCATCCTGACCAGCTGTAACAGCAGCTAACGCCGTCTCGGTAGCTTTAGATCGATTCAAAGCATTTTGCGAACGACCAAAAGCCAATATTCCAGATAACCCAACGACACCGATCAGTACCCAAATAAATATGACAGCGCCTTTTCCATTACGTGCCTTTGGCAATTTACGGCTCTCTTTTTTACTCCGCTTGATCCTATTGTCTGAAAAAATGTCTGACATTTTTTCTTTCAAACTGCCTAATCCCATTTGTCTCCCCCTTTCAATAAATTGCGCCTTCCGCTTGGGGCGTCCGGGCTGCAATTCTTGTTTAGGCGCTTCAGAAACCGACTCTTTTTTCTTATCCAATCCATTCATTGGATTGCGAAAATAAATGATTTTCCGTCTTTCAACAGGCTTCAACCCCCTCGCTGCCTTTCTGACAACTACAAAAACCCCAGTTTCTAAATCTTTTATTTCGTCTGGATGGACATAGAATTTTTTTACTTTTCGGCTTGTTCCTTTTTCTGCTTTAAACTCAATTCTTTTTAAAGGACCACCGATATTTTCCGTCTGTGTAGTCAGATCCACGTCATTATAAGTCCCAATTATAGAAGCCACTGTTTCCGCGGATGCAGCCTCATTACTTCGGCCAAAAAAGAACGTATTACAGTTATCAATCACCTGCTTTGAAATGTCCTGTCCGTTAATGACTAAATCTCCTAGCGACTGTATTCCAATAGCTGCTCCAAATTCAGCACTACGTGCCCGCGCAATGATGTTTACGATGGTTTCAGACCCATAAGCCCCAAACTCGTCAAAAATCCCGAGAGCGCCTTTCTGAACGTCCTGACCGTATCTAGTTGTGACACTGAATGATAAATCAGCAATTACAAATCTTGCAAAACGTTTGATAAACTCGGAATAAATGTTGCTATTAAACGAGAAAATAACGCTTTCTCCACGTTCTAATACCTCAAGCAGATCAAGACCATTAGGGTCATCTTCAAGGAGTTCACCAAGTTCTGAATAAATCAACTTTTCAAGCTGAGTTTTCATACTTTTCACAAGCCCTAGAACAGGATCGCCTTGATTTTCGTCTGTCAAAGATTTGATTTCATCATCTGTTAACTCACTTTTACCGAAAAAACGCTCCATATGAAGGACTGCTCTTGCGCTCAATACTTTATTTTTGACTGGACGCTCTATAATTTCGTACTCTTCTTCCTCTTGCTCTGATTCATTCAGGCCAAGAATATCATCATCTTCCGCCGGCTTTTTCTTCTTGACCGGTACTTTATCCTGGATGACTTCTTCTTTTATTTCCACGTCAGTCATTAATGTTCTATATACCGCGCTTAGTGACATGTGTTTGGCGATAGTCGCCAAATCAGTATTTAAATCAAAATCATGGATCATGTGAATGACTTTTTGTAAAAAGTTTTCCGCTTCATTTTTATAAAAAGCGTTTTCCCAATCAAAAATTGCCATGATTCGATCCGTGACACTCGTTCTATTACCATGCCTAATTGGGTTATATCTCAAAGACGTTTTTTCTGAGAATACATGCAGCTTACGACCGTATTTGTCTGTTAATTTTTTGAACTGAGCAATCGTTTTTGGATCGCCCTTTCCATCAACGAAAAATACTGATTGACCATTTGCCAATGCGCTTTCAGCTGCGGTTAAAATTGCCATCGTTTTTCCGCTTCCAGTAGTCCCTTGAAACAAAATGTGTTTTGTTGTCTCTTCTAAAGCCATTTCTGCTTGTTTTTTGTGTTCATCAATACCTAGCAAAATATTTTCAATCGGCAATGACTTTTCCACTGATTTTGCAACGTTTTTCCGCCATTTTGCCTGCACATTATTGTTAATCTTCACGCGATTCTGATAAATCTTTTCATAATCCTTACTACTGCGGTATTCTTCAATTACATCCTCTTTCGGCTTTACAATCTTTCCTTTGAAAAACTCATATACCGCCAGAGCTAACCGCGCGAAAATAAGAGATAGAGCCAAAACAGCAATATAAGACTGATAACTTGGATGGAACGGCTGACCGTCATTTATTAACTGCTCAAAATAATCTAACCGACTACCCATACCGGCTATAGATAAAGAAACAGGTATGAATTGAAACAACTGCTGCCATCCTGCGATATATAGAATCAAACCTAAACCTACAACCGCAGGCCAAAAAACAATTTTCAACTTAGATGCCTGCTTTAGTGCGTACACAAAGCCAAAAATCAGCAATCCTAAAACAAGCGAGGGTAGAAACGCCAAGCCTATAGCAGCAGCCACAGCTATCATAGTTCCATACCCAAGCAAAGAAGTGAAATCCGGCTTGCTATTGTTATCAGGCGGCCGATTTTTATCACTCCAAAAGTTTAAATCCATTTAATCACTCCCATTAGTCAACAAATCATTTAGCATTATAAAAGAAATATCGACCCCAACCGATGAAGCAAACGCATGAACTTGATTTCGGATCGCATCCTCCTTACAGATATAAAAAACGCGATCATATAAGCCATTTTGAATCGACTTTTTATATTGATGCATCTTCTTTTCGATTCTCGCACTCGTTTTCCGGCTTAATTCCACTTCAAAAGCGAAACGGCGCTCACTATTCACCAGGAGAAAATCAGGGACTTCCTGTGCGATGTGTCTTAAAGCATTAGGCTTGCGAGCTTGCTCCACACTCAACGAAAGAACCAATTCACGCGTCAATTCTCTTTCTGTCTTAAAACTAAATTCTGTTCCTTTCGCTGCGTATCGCTCTAAGAGGCTAAAAATCACATCATTCACTGTCAAATCATGCTGCAAAGTGGAATAACTAAGACCTGCGGCACTACCGATATGACCAATAAATTTCGATCCGCTTTTTGTGATACAAAGAACCTTTCTTCGGCCAAATGTCTTCGTTTCTACAAAGCCCAATTCTTCGCCTTGAGCCCTAGCACGATAAATCGTCATGACCCCCATATCTTTTAAGAAGCGCTCAAGTTGAACACTCGTGATGACACCGAAACGATCAATAGCTTCAACCACCTTTCGCCTTTTTTCACTTAAAATATAATCCATCTCAACAGACCCCCGAATTTCTAAAATGTTTACACCTCCTTTAGTGTAGCAAGCTTGTTTTCAAAAATATATACCATTTTAGTACCACAAAGTTACCACTTACGATAAATATTTGCTAAGGCTATTGACCTTATCTAGCTTTTCTTTTGGGACTGAGGTTTGACTCGCAATGCATAGACCAAACAATACGATCCCTGCGTCTACCTCTTCCTGTTAAAAAACTATTCTTCGAACGGCTGCGCTTAACGTGTTTTTCACTTCCCTTTATCAAAGAACACTTTCAAAAGACCACCACTACACCCACCAACTCACAAAATCCAAACTCTCAACAACTGATATTCTCTACACAAAATCCAACGTATCATCTTCACCCCGCCCACCACCACACAACCTTATAACCTCCTCTCTTCATCCTCCTGTACTTGACCTTGAACTTGACCTTAATCTCTTGAACTTGATCTTACTCTCTTCTCCCTCACCTCCCTCCTATCTCTTACTTACTGTACCCACCCCACCACCATCCTACATCTCTCTACCCATCAATATTTATCGTTTTACTCGTGACTTCCCTCTTGTACACGTAGTAAGAGGGAAGTCACGAGTAAGCCTTTAGATAAATGTTGATGGGACGCCCTTAAAACCAAATTTCAGGTGGTGGGGTGGGTACCTTGAAATTACCACCTAAATACCATCTATTTACCGAAATTATACCACTAGAGGTTAAAAAATCAAGACCTATTTTTATTAAATTCTGATAAAAAAAGATAAAATTTTATTGCATATAAATCATCATGAAAAAAGACTTTCAAAGACATAAAAGATGTATAAAAATTGGAGTTTTCTCGTGTTAGAAGATCACAAGTGAAGTACATATTAAGTTGAAATAATCAGAAGAAGTTTCAGTTCACAACGCCAAAAAAGCTTTAAGTCACTCTCCTTTTTAATTTCAGGTTTTGGCATAGCTTCATGTTATCTGCCATTTTATACCTCAGAGAGTTCCCTAGCACTGACACGCTTATGACTGCAAGTAGACCCCTTAGATGATCCCGCCTTTAACTGATCTAAAAGCTAAACAGTCCTTTATCACACTCTTTGCTTAAGCAAAGAAAGAATGGGCTTAAGCCCATTTCTGCTTTTTACTAGAGACTAAAATTTCTTCATCAAGAGGATACTTTTTAGAAGTTTTTTCTTGCTTTTTGATTTTAGGTTTTGGCATACTCGGGTTCCAGATTCAGGAATACGGCTGGAAACGGCTACAGTTTTCTCCCCCTAGCATCCGCAAAAAACAGAGCTAGGAAGAAGAAAACTAAATTTGACAGACTCGGTACACCGAGTTCGAGGTATCCGTGTTGGTATCCGTGTAACACGCTTCAAGTTTTCGCTTTCGCCTACAAGCCTTTGTACCGTACAACGTCCCTGGGCTTTGCCTTGCGGCTCATCTTGTAGTCCTGTACACCCTTTAAATCCAAGAGTGTACCGTTGCTTGCCATCCTACGATTTTAATACGTGGTTTTTCGCTTTCAAAAGCTTTATTCACCACTAGGGAAAACCGTCAAAAAACTCGATTGCCTGCTGATCGTGAAGCGTCGAATCAACCGACAAGGGGGATTTTATGGCATCGGCTCCCCTCCAACCCGTCCGTTTATTTTTGTAACATGACGATTTCGTGCTTCGTCACCGGTTATTTGTATTTCTGCTTTCTAAATACCTCTGCATCTCTTCTGGTGAAAGTCTGGATGTCGTAACCTTCCCAGACCTATTTGACGCCTTAGAATGCCTTTTCTGTGCCTCTCTCGGCTTTTTCTTCGATTGATGGGCTTGTCTTAACCGCCTTCGCTCTCTCTCCCACCATTCAAAGGCTCTGCGTTCTTGTGTAGTCATTCTCCAGACGTTAAAGCCTTTTTCTTTCGCGCTTTGGAATGCCTTCTCATATCGTTTAGGAATGGCTATATCCACGGTAAAACCTCCTTTTTAATCCTAGACAAATAGAAAAACCGCCTGAGCATAGCCCAAGCGGTTTCAAATCATCAGCTTTAATTGGAAAATGTGTCGTGTTTTGATGAAAAATACCTGTCCCTAAAATGTTATAAAAAGCTTGTCTTTCGGCAGTTTTACTGCTATTATAAGGGCAGATATTAATTATCAAAAGCGAATAAAGGTCTTTGACCTTCCAATTAAGCTAGTTGAGTTGGTAGCTCCGGGCTAGCTAAACCCGAAAGAGTGTTGTTGGCGCAACCTCTTTCTTTTTTTATGTATTTTTTCGAGAAACGTTTTTTCTTGAAAACTATTTATCTGAAACCTAATATACACCTTTTTAATAGATTCGTAAACCCCTTATATCAAGGGGTTTTTTCTCACTTTTAAAATGTATACATTTTGTTTACTTTACCACTTGACTAATGTATACATTTTGTTTACAATAGAGTTAAGATAAATAAGAGGAGGAATTATTCATGAGATTAGCAAGTGTAGACATTGGTAATGATGCAGTTAAAGCGTTCTTAGGAGGCGCAGGGGAGGAAAACAAACTCTATATCCCAAACGTTTTGGCTAAGCTGGAAAACCGTTCTATTGTAGAAATGGAGAAAAACCCTTTAGACGCTATTCACGTTGAAGTAAACAGCAGCACACTAAAAGGCGGAATTCAAAAAGTAGCAGTTGGAAAGTTGGCCAGCAAACAAAATGTTAATGAAGAATTAACGCCGGACACTGACAAATCAGAAAGCGATCAAGCAATGATTATGCTACTTACGACTTTGGCCCTCGACGCTGTCAAAAACTTTATCTCCGATAAAGAAGATAAAGATGAAGTAATCAAAGCTAAATATTTACTCTCCACAGGACTACCAATGGACGAAACAAAAAGAGGATTAAATAAAGCTTTCCGAAAAAAAATAAGAGACGGCCAACACAAAGTAACATTCTTAGACACTCCCGTTTATCAAGGAAAAACTGTTGAAATTTCCTTTGAAAATGTTTTGGTCAATACAGAAGGATTCGCAGCCTACATTGAACTATCAGAAAAGTATCAAGACATCGTCGGGAAAACTGTTTTAATTAATGACATCGGTGGACTATCTACTGACAGTGCGATCATCACAAAAGACGCCCAAATTGACAACGAATTCAGCGATGGTATCAAAAAAGGCGTTGCTGGAGCCTTAGACAACATTATTAGAAAAGTGTATAACGAACATCGCTACACGATTAAGAGTCGAAGAGATTTGGTCGAAATCATCACAAGTCAAGATGCAGAGGAAAAAAATACAGTCTACGTCGCCGGAAAGTCTACAAGCATAAAAGATATTGTAGATGAGGAATTATCTACGCTTGCCAGTGAAGAATACAAGCTCATGAAAAGCATTTGGAGAAACGTACCTGACATCCGTAAAGCATACAATATTGGTGGCGGCTCGGCTGTTCTAAAGGATTATTTAATCGAGATCAACAAAGAAGACGCAAAATTCCCGTTTGAGTTCCCTAAAATAGAAGACAGCATTTGGATGATTGCACGTGCATACTTCAAAATACTTACTCTGTTCTGCCAAAAGAAAGGTATTGAACTACCGAAGGTAGAAAAAGCTGAGGTCGCTGAAACAGCCCAATAAAGGATGATAAGCAATGAAAAAGAAAGAATACAAGGAATACCACCCAAAGGATTTACTACAATTTAGGTTGCCTGTTGATACGCCTCCAGATATCATCAAACATCTAAATAAATTAAGCAGAAAACACGGCCGTAAATTCGGAAGCGAAATCGCAGATCGGCTAATCAATACCATAGAAACAGAAGCACTCACAGCTAAGAAGGGGAACAGCATTGTTGTTCCTCTTCCTGAAGATTTAACTGATAGAGAAAAGAAAAAACTTGCAAGCGAAGAAGTTCGAATCCTCATTGGACAATTAGCACTACAGCTAATACGTGAGCCAGCTAAAGCTGTCCGCCTATCTTCTAAAGAAGATGAGGTTAACAATACAGACGACAAGTCTCCGGAGACAGCACCAGTCATGAATGAAAAAGTCTTAAAGTTCGCACAAGACAATTTCTTGGATTTTGATGATGATGACGACTAAAAATTAAGGGGGCTTTACAATGGATATGGATGATAGAAAAAACCCAAAAGACATGGTGAATATGGAGCTGTTAGAGACTTATAGCTCTTTTAATAAAATAAGTTTTTGTACAATAGAAGAGCAAAATTATGTGGGGCTTCTCCGCCAAGAAATACTGGAACGTATGAGTAAAAAGAAGTGAGCCAAGTAGAGAGCCGTCATGACATTATCAAAACGGCTCTCTACTTCGTTCGTGAATAAATGAGGGACTGAAAGCTGGCCACAATTTTTCATTCGTGTTTTAGCTCATTTTGGATCTTCCAGGGCAGCTGTTTTGTTCGGGTTTTTAAATTAAGGAGTGATCTTATATGAAAACATGCGCTTACTGCGGATCGGAACTTGTTTCAAATTATTGCTCATACTGTGAAATGAACCTCAAGCCTAACGACATCTTAGAGAACGGCCAACGAAAAACACATACACTTTCCTATGAACCCGACCCCGCGGACATTTATAAATCGACTCCTGAATTATTAAAATCCAAAACAATTGAACTCATCTTTCTATTAAAATACGCCCGAGAATACCGTTCGGACGTATACAATGGCCGTGTTAACATTCATCGGGCCAAACAGGCCGGACAAAGTAATGAACAGCTTGAACAGTTCCAGCAAGAAAGCTACAAAGAGTATGAAAAAGCAACTCGCAAGGTATGGGTCATTGAAAACATCATTGCTGATCGAATCGGTTATATACCAAAAACGATTAACGACAAATTCTTGTTTGCATACCTCGACAAAATGGAGAAAAAACAAGGCAAAGTCATGATAATGAAAAATGCTCCTGCTGTAACAGGCGGTATGAGCATTGACCAAAAACCTAAGGAGAGCCAAAAATATGAATGATAAAGGAAATGAAAAAGAGAAGGATATAAACCTGGTACACATATTGTTGTTGTTTTTTGTAATTACGACTGCTGTATCTATGACTACACTTAATTGGCAAAGTATCTATCAATTTATTGATGAAACGCTAATAAGCAAGTTCTTTTAAACAAATAAAATCATGATGATGAAAAGTCGTTTTACCTGAACCTACAATATAAAGGAGGCTAATCTATTGATTGTTGATATGGAACAGATATACCCATGGTTAATTCTTATATTTATATTTGCTATATGTGTGATTACTGCTCAAATATCAATGAAGAGTTTAAAAACGCCTTGGACATTTCGAATAGTTGCCATTGTTAGTTTGATTATTTTGATCGCGTTAGGGTGGTATAAGTTAGAAGTATTTAAAGATAAGTTTTGGAGTGAAATAAACAATATTCAGCAGGATCAATGAGGTAATATTTGCTCCGTTTATAGACTTTAAAATGAAGGGAGGAGCGCCTCATGACTAACATCCAAGCAGCCATTAATGAGCTACATGTCGCTTTTAAGAAGTTAAATGATGCCTTTTTCAAAGGTGAGCTGCCTGAACCTGCAATTACCATTCAAACAAGCGGAAACCGTAAATCTATGGGATGGTGTACCACCAAAGAAGTCTGGCGCGACAAAGAAGGGAAAAACCGAAGGTATGAACTAAACATCGCGGCAGAATATCTCGATATTGAGTTCATGGAAACAATGGACACGATGCTCCACGAAATGGTTCACCTCTATAATGCGATTCGTGACATACAAGACTGTTCCCGAAACGGCACTTATCATAACAAGAGATTCAAAGCTGAATGCGAGAGGCGCGGCTTTTACTTCCCTGACAACAAACCAGATAAAAAATATGGATGGGCTTTTCCAAAGCTGACAGAGGACTCAAAGAAAAAGATTGAATCATTAAGGATTAACCCCAAAGCTTTCAGTATTGCACGAAAAGGATTTCACGGCGGGGCCGGCGACAATCCATCTGGAGAACAGCAGCAGGATGAAAAAAAACCTAGAAAGTATAAATGGATCTGCCCCGCTTGCAACCTGCGCGTATTGTCTTCTAAGAAGGAAATTGCGGTAAAATGCGTAGAATGCGATGAAATCTTAATCAATGAACCTTAATAAGCCCTGCCTCACACGAGACAGGGCTTATGTTTACTGACTCCATATTCCCTTATGTTCTTTTTGGGCTTGCGCCTCGATGTCCCGGAACTGATCGACAAACTCCGTATTCGGAGGGAATACGGCGACACGTGCGAGCCCTTTCTGTAGCAACAATTCATTTATCATTGTCCCGTCCTTCAGATAGACGTAAGCCAGAAGGCGACCATATTTATCTCTTTCCTGAACTCCAAGCTTCAGATCAACTTTCTGGCCGCTGAGAGTCTTCTTAGTGAAATCTGATGCCTCCCGTCCGAATGGCTCTTCTCCCTTTTTAGGATGAACCGTTTCAGGAGTATCAACCAGGATAAAACGGACACGCTCCTGTTTTCCACTTTTCATCCTTACATCTATGGTGTCTCCATCTACAACATTAACCACCACAGCAGAAATTAAGTTCTGCTCCTGCTGCTGATCGGCGGCTGCGGCTGCCTTTGTCTTGTCCGCCGGCGACGTGTCCTCTGCCTTATTACAGCTCACCAAAACCATAAGTAACACAAGTGACAAACTGTATCCCGCTATTTTCTTCATGAGCCATTCCCCTCTGATACTAGACTGCGTTTCTCGATCTCCTTAACAATCGCTTTCGTAGGCCATTCCTTCAAGTCGTGGGGAATATCTTCACCACACTCTTTTAAAAGGGAAACCAAATAATAATAGCATTGACCCCAGTCATGATAATGAATCTGAACTTGTTTCATCATGTCTGCCTCCTTTTAATGCCCTTTGACTGAATTATTAATGGGTTTCATTTTGCGAACGGTCGACCGTTTCAAAAGTGAAACCGTCGACCGTTCTATTTTTGAAACGGTTTAATACATCAGTATTTTAGAAAAAAGTTTATAAAAAAATCGCGAGCCTTTTCTATTGCCTCTTCCTTGTTGCAATCTCGGTGAAATTCTATATCCATTGCTGGACAGGTATCACAAATATGAATTTTGACTTCCTCAATCGCTTGACGGTAAAACCGCCCGCCATTGCAATTCGGACAGGACTGTGAATGGTTTAACTCTGGAAGATAATTCTCTATTAATTCCACATCGTCAAACGTATAGCCCTGTAAAAACTCTTCATATGAAATGCCTAATGTATCATGACAATATTTTTTCAGCTCACTGACTTTTAAAAGCATATACTCTCTTTCACTTCGTTGCAATTCGATGTATTCACACATTTTTATCTCCCCTTATATTAAATTTAGACCGCCCCAGACGGGGCGCTTCATCCTAAAATGGAAGGTCGTCATCACCGACAGGAACAGAACCTGCCGGCTCCCGCTCCTCTCTGCCAGTTGGCTGTGTGCCGCCTGAATGTTTGTTCTTCGGCTCTAAAAATTCGGCCGTTTCAACGACAACTTCTGTTTTATAAAACCTCGTGCCGTCCTTCTCATATGAGCTTGTTTGCAAGCGTCCGGATACTCCGATCAAGGAACCTTTTCGCTGATAATTCGCGATGTTTTCGGCCTTTTTATCCCACGCCTGACAGTTGATAAAGTCGGCTTGTCGCTCGCCTTGCTGATTGGTGAAAGTCCGATTTACCGCCAGTTTGAAATTAACGACTGGATTTCCTCCTGGTGTATATTTAAGCTCTGGGTCTCTTGTGAGTCTGCCGACAAGTGAAACGTTATTCATTATTAATCTCTCCCTTTCATCTAAAATTTGAATAGTACTATTCAATTTTTCATCAAAAAAATTAGGCTTAAACAAGTAGAGAGGAAGGACGGATGTCTCCGCCCCTATACAGCGACATACAAAGTCCGATAATCAAAGTGATAACGAGAAATGCATAATTTGATTTTGTTGTCCTCCGTCTCATCCACATATACCCACCAGCCGCTAGGCGACTCTGTCAGCTCTTTAGCAAAGCCTAGAAGGTCGAACAGCTCACCTTTTCTGAAATTCACCGCCGCGTCATAGGCATAATCATCAGTAAGCCTCATGTCTTGAACGCCTTGTGTTACCTGCCCCGTCAAGATCGCTTTAGCGACCTTGTCAATCGTCCATTTTGAATGAGGATTAACCCTTTTCGGTTTTACAAATGGGCTGAAGACGCGCACAGCCTTTTCCTCGTCATGAAAATTATTCACGCTTATGTCATCAACGTCCGGAAGAGCGTTGGCGACAGCTCTTTTAATCAATTCAGCAAAATTGATTTTCAGAAAGAACATATACTTATTTATGACTTCACTACCATCAAAGGAGCCTCTCTGAAAATGTACCGTATGTTTGATGACGGTTTTTCCTCGCTTCAAAGCATTGTCAAGGGTATGGACGATAAGCGAATTTTCGTAGATAGTGATTGCAAGCTGTTCAGCCTCGACATAAACCGTCCCGCTAGAATAGGTTTTTGTCTCATGAAAGCCTGTATAGGCTTTCTCCAATTCTTTCAGGTTTTCATAGATTTCAATGCTCATTTGGTTTCCTCTCCTTTTTCATTTTTTGAACTCCGAAGGGATTTAGTTCCCCAGAGGGGGATTATTTTTTCCCTTTTTGACACGTAGAGCGAAAATGCCCCATAGCTGCCACGTCAAGGGTTTCAGCCGGAAAAGTTTTTATCGCCGCTGCAGCTTGCAGCGGGGTTTCGATAAAAAGTTTTTCGCCCCTTGACGTGGCAGCTCGGCTTGTTGGGTCGAGATCGGGAAGAGTAACGAGGCTCGCCCGATCCCGGCCTTACAAGCCTTGGGGACATTTACGCTTCGGAGGTCAAAAAGGGAAAAAGGCCGATAGGAGACGTATGTCTCCTTTCCGCCTGGCGTTGTTGTTCATTTAGTTTTTTCATCATCGTTCACTCGTTAAGAAATGGACAGGAACATAGCATCTGTAGCTTCCGGATCGGCCGCAGGTAATCCGGAAGTGTACAGCTGCATGTTATCGGCCATTTTAGAGGGAAGCGAGATGCCGCAGAGAGTTGCCGGGCACTGACCGGCTTATGACTGCGAGCAGACCCCTTGGGTGATCCCGCCTTTAACTCTTCTAAAAACTAAACACTCCTTTATCACACTCTTTGCTTAAGCAAAGAAAGAATGGGCTTAAGCCCATTTAATATGTCTAAAAATGAACACTTTCAAATTTTAGGATATTGATATCAAATGCATGGTGCATGTTATAATTTAGGGAATGCTGATAGAGAGAGGAGATAATATGAAAGTAGAAGTAGTAATCAATCTCTTTGAAGTAGGACTACTCATTCTAGGTGTTTCATCTTTGCTTTTAATTAAAGCTAATGAAGAGAGAAAAAGAAGCAGAAGGAGCTAGACCTACTTCTTTTTATTTTATGTTGTTATCCTTAGAGTAAAGCGCAGAGGGAGTGTATGTATGAACGAAAAAAATACAATTACAGCGTTCCATTGCTGGAGAAAAGACGGTGAATTAAAGGTTAGTCCTAAGCCTTTAAAGTGGCATATCCCTAAAAGACTAAGAGGACAGATACAACAAGGAGATATTGTGTTAGTTGAATCCCTAGAAAGAAAAAAGCCTGTCCTAGTAATTGATGTTTCAAGGGAAGAGCTAGAGGAAACAGGTTGCTATTACAAGCGAGTCATCAAAGTTTTGGATCGAGTAGACAAAAATAAAGAAGATGTATCTGTGTGAAAAAGAGACTATTACGAGTAGTCTCTTTTTTAATGTAAAAATTCACTCAAATTTAACATGTCAATTCATCAGATATTAAAATATCCTTAAAATTCTAGTAATGTTTACATGATCCATATTAACTATTATTATGGTAAATGTGGACCACGCTAAAAAAGGAATTGGAGGTAATAATATGAAAAAACGAAACATTATTGTCACATCCTTGTTGTCAGCATCCGTGTTATTCACTGGGTTTGGTTTGGAGGGAAATGCACAAGCGAAAGAGGTGTACCCTTCTATGAACACTGAAAGAGCCAAGCAAGAAATAGAAGAAATGAAAGCAGAGGGAATGACCTCTGAACAGATTAAAGAGCTTTACGAGATGAGCAAGAAGGAGTATGACTCTGTATCTACGGAAGCAAAAGCAGAAGCTATATTCGAAGAGTCGCAGAAAGATATCGATCAATACATCAAAGATGGAGTGATCGACGAGTATCTACCTAAGTACAATGAAGAGAAAGATAAGATGAACGTCAATGCAAAAAAGTCCAAGGCATTAGGAACTAAAGGAGATGTGTTGGTTAGCTACGACTTGGACTCAGGTAGTTCGGCGATTGGCTTTGGACATGCGGCTGTTGTGTCGAGAACTAAGACAAATACCGTAGAATCTTGGCACAAAGCTTGGAGTCCTATTAAACAGCATGGAGTTAGATTCTATAATAATACTTGGGGAAATAGAAAAAAGGTATATGGGCTGTGGGTGAAGAAGTCTAATAATACCAAATATGTAAATGCAGCTAAGTATGCAGAAAAACAAGCTAATCAAAAGAAGCCATACAATTTGAACTGGCTTGACAAGAAAACTACAAAAAAATTCTATTGCTCTCAATTAGCTTGGAGAGCTTGGAAAAATCAAGGTCACGATATTGACCATTATAAAAACGATTTAGTCGTGTCCCCAATGGAATTAGTAAACTCTAACAACACGAAGATTTTTTATCATAAAAAAAAGTAAGTTGAAAGCAGTCGGGGAATTCCCTCGATTGCTTTGCTTGTTTAAAATTAAAAGGAGATGATTGAATGAAATACTTTAAGTTTTTTTTATCAGCTTGTGCCATAGCATTAATATGTACAGCATGTTCAAAGAAAGAAGAGGCTGTGGGAGACTCTTCTAAGGGAGAGCTGAGCAATATGAAAGATAGTAAATTTGCTGTAATTCATTCAAAGATGATGGATAGGGGATGCGAGATAGTAAACTATAACGATACAGGGAGTAAGCTATCAAGCGTGTCATTAAAAGACTGCGTGGGATTCACTTCGTCTACTCAGAGTGATAATAATATGTACTTCTCATCTAATAGGTCTAATTATCATGTATCGATAGATAAGAATAATGGAAAGGTAAAACATATACAAACAAAATCACTTTCAAAATCTACAGAAGACGAGGGTGCATTCTTTATTAACTACTCTAATGGGTATGTTCTACACGACATTAACGTTGGCTTTACAGAGGATGGCTTAGTAGGAGAATTAGTATACTGGAATGAAGATGACAACAATAAGAAGCAGGTTGAACTTGAAGGGTCGTTGACCTCGGCAGTATTTGAAGATGGGAGAATTTATGCCATTATTAATAATAATAATGATAGCGTTATAGCCTCCTCGATAGACCCCAAAAATCATAAAGAAAAACGAAAAGAGATAGACATGGACTCAGTTTTCTTCCCTGACAACAATGATTCTTTGAAGTCATTGAGCGATAAGGAATTGTTGGTTGCTGTAAACGATAATGTTGATAGTAAGAAAAATTCTATGTTGGTTGTACTCGACAAGAAAACTCTCGATACGAAAAGAAAGATTGCCATGGATGATAGATTCACTATCTACAAGACAAATATAGACAATGATAGAGTCACGATAGTCTCCTATGAAGGAGAAGTCAAGACTTTCAACAGAGAGCTCAAAGAGATATCTTCTGAAAAAATTCCACTTAATTTTAAATCAGATGACGAACGTTTAGAAGAGGTCAAGATTTTAGACGGCAAGATTTATGCATTGGTAAGAATGTTTGATAGAGATAAGGATGGAGTTATTGGCAGAATTATTGAATATAATATTGAAAGCAAAGACTCTAAAGAGATATCTCTAAAATCTGATAGGGATTGGGAAATGACAAGCTTGGAAGTTGTAAAATAACTGACGAGGAGTGTGGAGTAAATTAACTTACATTATCTTGAACCCATGAGGCTTGTGTTATTCACATTGCCATTATTGTATTTAGCTTGGGGGATTATTGGCTATGTAATCTTTAAGAAGGTTTATGTGGTTTTAACTATCACATTTATAACTTCAACCATTTTTATATTTGCCTATACTGGGTTTGACATGTCAAATATGTATTGGGTAGGGGTGGTGACTTTTTTATGCATATGCACCTCTGTAATTACAAAAATTATTCGAGACATGTATATTCGCTATAAAAAAGCATAATCCAAGCTTATGTCCATAAACATAAGCTTTATTTTTGTTTCATACCACTAAAATAACTCAAAATGCTTGTAATAATTAAAGTGATAACTGATGAAACTAACAAAGAAACGCTGATCGCTCCTAACCCTAAACCTTCCCATCCTCCCACAAAAAAGCTTATGAGCAATAAGATGATACTTACCAGCATTAAAACTGATGGAAATCCATACTGGAAAGATGACTTCTTTTTTTTAAAGATTAAAGAAACACCTAGTATAATAACTGTAAGGATGGTTGTCAGTAGCCAGAAAGACATTTGTCTTGCCCCCTTGAAAGAAGAACCCTAATGAATAATTATATGTTTTTCAATATCGTACCACTGATTTAAGTTGTTTACAAAAGCAGTTAGTTAAAGAAACGGTTCTGTGACATCCATTGTCATAGAACCGTTTCTTTGATCTTATATTGTATTTCCAGCTTCTTTCCCTACACTCGATGTAATCACTTTGTCAGCCACTTCATGTGAGACAGCAGCAGAATGAAAAATTGGTAACGCTAATGCTACAGTTACAAGAATGATGGGAACAAAAATTTTACTCTTCAACATATAACAATTCCCCTCCTTGAATTAAAGACTTTGCTTCAAGTGCTCTTTCGTAAAAAACGACAGAAATTTCCAACTGCCCACTTCTATTATAGTATCGTACAGCTTCAAAAGCTAGTTGATACACATCTTCTTAGAGGAAACAGGTTGCTATTATAAGCGAGTCATCATGGTTTTGGATCAAGTGGATAAAACCAGTAAAGAGCGTGAAAAATAAATAGCGTCTTTTGTAGGTGGCTTTTTGTCATGTTTTGGAGTTCTTTATTGTCTGTATGGTATGTCACATTACTTATTTTTACATAATTTGTTTAAAAAGGTCATTTAATCTGCGATAATGAAAGAAAAGGGTAAAATGATAGGGGGAGGTTTGTTTGCCGGAGAAAGTAGCAAGCCCATTTGTTGCTAAGATGATCGGTGATTGGTACGGACTTATAAAAAAACAAGATATCCTAAAAGCTGAAACAAAGAGAAACGAGATAGTACAAGCTTTCGAAAATATGGAAGAAGATCAAAATGTCTTATTATACTTTAACTTGATTGATTCCAGATACAAAATGATGGTGCAGGAGTTTGAGGGATCAAAAGAGCTGTTGAAGCAAATAGACATTGAAGAGAAGCAGAAAACGGATGACATGATTCATTATTATTACTTCTTCTTCAATGGCATGTATGAGTTCTATAAAAAGCGATTTTCAGATGCTATCAACTATTATCATATTGCAGAAACTCGTCTGAGAAATGTCCCAGATGAGTTAGAACGTGCTGAATTTAACTATCAGCTGGCAATTGCATATTATGAAATAGCACAAAATCATTTCTCTATTAACCATGCCAAAAAAGCTTTAGAAAGCTTTAAATCAGCAGATTTACAAGAGAGTCGGGTAGCAATTACTCTAATGGTGATCGCATCAAATAAGATGGATTTAAACCAATTTGAACAAGCTGAATCCACCTATAAGGATGCTCTCAATTTAGCAGCAGCTTCTAACCTTGATTTGCCACAAGCGCTAGGGTATTTCAATCTTGGAATATGTTATGAGCGCCAAGGAAAGCTTGCTGAAGCTTTCGACTCTTTCCAGAATACCTTGTCTATTGAACTAAAAAAACCACACAAAACACTGCATATGAGAACAAAGTACATGTTAGCACGTGTACTCTTCCAGTTAGATAAAACAGCTGAAGGGCTGGAGTCATACAATGAGTCACTCATGTTAGCGAATGAATTATCTGACAATGCGTATATTGCTAAGTTAAACATCATACATTCAATGTATGTAAAAGATGATGAAATTCAGCTCGACGCAGCTCTAAATGTACTGAAAAATCAAAAGCTTTGGACAGATGCCGCAGAATTGTCAATTATGGCAGCAAGATTTTATAAAAAGCAGGATAATCACAAACTGGCATCAAAATACTTTGATGAAGGTTTGGAATCACAGGCCAAAAAATTGACATGGATGGAGGAGGAAGCTGAATGAAGCAACTGAAAGTTATAATATTAAGCCTTACCTTATTAATGGGGATCACAGCCACAGTACATATAAATTCCTCGAATGATTTTCAAACGGCAGAAAACGGATACTTTGGTTAAGCGTTAGGAGAAGTAGACTCCATTAATAAAAAGAAAAAGCCCTGTTCGTAGGGCTTTTTTGTTTGTCTTTATTCAGTTCGATGTCTCATTTTATTGATCGTTCTAAACGCTGTTTCAACTCCAATGAAGACCACTGAGTGAATTTTTATAGTGAATTTCTTATAGTTCCAGTTGTTTTTGTTGCAGTACCTGAGATTATCTCGACCCTATACTCCTTACCTTTTTCCATCCAATAATCTAGAGTAAGTTCGCCAGCCTCTTCCAAGGTTAAAACAGCAGATCCACCCATAGTTAACCAAGTACTTCCGCTCTTTTCTTGTACATATAAACCTGCAATCCCAGTAGAATAAAGCTTTATTTTACCATACTGACCTTTACCAATCACAGTTCCTGACACTGCTTTCCATTCAGGCGGACTTATAGTAACACTTGATGAATCTGCATATGCACTTAAATCCATATACGGGGTAGATAGTTGGTTACTTGCTGAAGTTAGTTGGCTGTCAGTATTTCCTGATGCAGCAAAAGTTGGAATAGCAGAACCACCTGCAATAACTATTGCTGCCGTAGCACTCAGAACTAGTTGCTTAATTTTCATTTTTGGGAACACTCCTTTTTTAATACTCTTTATAACTGTTAGTTACAATGTACTTATTCCGCTTTTGGTACTAAATACCTTCTTATAATCAACCTTTGTTTTAAAACTACATTTGCGGCCACGTGCTGCCCTGGTACTTCGCATCGATCCGGTCTCGCCTATCAACCATTGATAGACGGAAATATAACCGTCCATTAACCATTGAGACTTTTTCCGGCGATCTTCAGCTGAAAAATGTTCGCTTTTTACTATCAAAAATCAGATCTACCTGAATAACATCATTCGTGTTTTTACGGAAGTTCAAAAAATGAACTTCCGGGCAATACCAGTGTAGAATGAAAAAAGCTACGTACTTACTTTTCGTAAGTTTACATAATGACCCTTCGGGGCAGTCTTTTTTTTATCCGATCCTCATATTCGGGCAAATTCCGTCTTCAGGAGTGATTTCGGGTTTGGGAAATAATCGAAAAATCGACCCTCAGTAAGAAAAAGCTAATCTCTGTTTTGCTCCAGATAGCTCAATATCTCATACCTATCCAGTGATTGAACAAATTTCAGCTTCATTATATGATTTTCTGTTGCTTGTCTTATGTTTGCCAACTATTAGTACACATTGAAGGTGTATTTATAGAAGGGTTACTCCTGAAATTACGGCAATACCTTGATTGAAACTGATTCGGCTTCTTAGTCATGCTTAAATTTGTCTCTAACTAGCCAGAATTTAGCTTATTTTTTGATCAATTTCTTACACAAAAAGCCGCAAAATTATTGAAGTGTTATTTTCTTTGGTTTATACTTAACTTGTATTGATTATTAGATCGATCATGACGAGGTCGATCACACGACTTGCATGTCTCTTTCGGAGTGCAGCAGTATGGTGAATGGATTTGGTTTCACCATGTATAATGAAACTTAAACGATTTACTATTTGGGCACTCAGTTGACTACTGTAGTGCTTTTTCTATGTTTAAAAACATATGCTAAGGATAACAATACTAATGATTTAGGTAAAAGCAAAGGTAGCCCTCAATGAAACAGAAACGTGATAGAACAACTTTAATTGACGAGAGAAAAGTTGTACTACCCTTACTTAACCTAAACTTTAGTGAAAGTTAGAACCAATTGAACCAGTTAGCCAAAACCCACTGGGATATAGTCTTGACGAGGGACAATACCAATGGGATTCCGAAAGTTTTAGCTGTATTTTTTACCAGCTGCTTTCGTCTCTGGGTTTTCTGGTCTTTTTTATGTTCTTTACGTGTTTTGTTGTATCGATTATTTTGAACACGACTTGACATGATCTCTTTCACCCCTTTCATTATAGAATGGGGCGAGGTCTATCGCTTGCTAACGTCTCTAAGTATATTTTACCAGCATGTCCATTGAAACAACACATAAAAAAAGAAGCCGTTAATGGCTTCTCAGATTGTAGAGAAACTCATGTTTTTCTACAATCTTTTTTATTTTCATCGTAATGATGATGGATGAGATTTAATGAAAAAGGCCTCCCACACACCTAGCCTAGCTTCGCTAGGTGTGTGGCAATCTTCTTCATGTTCTGACAGGCAGCTGTGAGAAGCACTTGCTCACTCACATTTTGTTTTCCCCTCAACCGGCAGTAGCGAAGCCCATGCAGTTGTTTTGAATCTGCAAAGCTTCGCTCTATTTTTTCTTTTCTTTTTTTATATAGCTCTTTTCCAGAAGCAGACAGACGATTTTGTCTGATCTTTTCTTTATGTTCTTCCCACACTTGTCTTGAGATCACTTTTTGATGATTTTTCGACCTTGTACAGCTCTCTAGGAAAGGACACGATACGCATTTTTCAGGGTCTGATTTGTAGAACCGATAACCTCTTCGATCAGTTGATCTAGCAATACAAATTCGGCTTCGTGCTGAGAAGAATTTCTAGTGTGGAACATGAGAAAACACCTTCCTTTAGTATGCTTTTCTCTATTATAAAACGGGGGAATGGAAACTTTAAGGAAAAAAAATAAAGCTGTAGAGATTTTCTCGACAGCCTGAGGCTGAGGTAATATTCACTCAGCCTTTTATGATATCAATTATTGTGCGACAGCTACTAATTCTACTTCAATATTTCCTTGAGTTGCTTTTGAATATGGGCATACGCCGTGTGCTTTATGAACAAGCTCATCTAATGCTGATTGCTCGATTCCAGTTCCTTTTACTTCTAGCTTAACGCCTAGTTTGAAGCCGCCATCTGAACTGTCTTTTACTAAGCTCACATGTGCTGTTACTTCACTTTCAAAACGGATACGCTCTTGTCTTGCGACCATTTGAATGGCTGAATCAAAACATGCAGAGTAGCCTGCTGCAAATAATTGCTCTGGATTTGTTGCTTTTTCAATTTTTTTCGCTCTTGGTGTTCCAGGCATTGCTACATCATGCTCAAGCACACCATCAGTTGAAACAACCTTTCCTTCTCTTCCTCCTACAGCTGATACCGTTGCTGTAAATAAAACTTCTGACATGTATATAACCCTCTTTCTCTCCAATAATATTTTCTACAATTGAATTTTACGCAATGCAAATTCAAGAGTCAATGAAAAACACTCACTTTCATCTTTCCCCCGAATGTCATTTTTATGAGTAAAATCAGTTTCATGTTGAAAAAATTTCTAGTGTGGAACATGAAGATATGCAAATTTCAAGGAAAAAATAAGGCTGTCGAGATTTTTTATCGACAGCCTTAGAAGCCGTTAATGGCTGCTTTTTTCATTTTTCCACTAGTATGTTTCAATTCGCGACTGTTCCATTTCAGGTACGCCTGCGTGTACTGGTACTAATTTATATTCCGATTTCCTCCGTGATTTCAAAACATCAATACGGCCACTTCTTCAGCATTAAAGCGCGGATGCCTTCTCCAGTGTAATTACTGGCTAGTCCTCCATCTTTGTTGTGGAGGAGAATCCGAACAAAGCAGCTGGCGAAGATCCAGGTATTAAACATAAATCCCGAATGAAGGATTGTGGCCATCTATACAAGAGACAGGATTTCACGAATGTTGTTTTACTTCGTTTAAATCAGATTAAATCCTTTTAAAGTATACAAGTTTGCCTGTTCAAGTGACTACCTTTCTTCACAAGACATTGCAAACAAGCTCAATGTCTCCAGCGTCACGATACGCAAATACGCGCCAAAATCTGTGGGAACCAATCGTACATTTATTAAAAACTATGCTTTAGGTCTATCAGTAGAAATAAATTCTAATAAAAAACAAATTAAAGTTAAACCGATAGAAATTTTGATACTATCTGCAATACCAATTGAACATATAACACCAACAAAGAAAACAAATAAAAATCTAAAAAGTGAAACGAAAATAGTCTTTAGTATATTGTCTCCCATTATATGCTTTACAACTGTAATAAATATATTATCAAGAGTAAATGAATAACAAACTAACGCTAAACTCACAATGATAACTTGAGTGAAATCTACATTTAACCCTAATGACTTAACGATGACACTTATTGATCCCGTAGCAATTAAAACTATAAACATAATTACTGCTGTAGGAATTAAAGACAACAAAAGTGCACCAACAAATGTGGAAAACACATATCCCTCATTTGTTTTATTCTCTTCAGCTTCCCTTTTTTCGCCTCTATACATAAAAAAGAAAAACAACGAAAAGAAAAATAAATAAATTAACATAGTAATTACAAACAAATCCAATCCTGATCTCTCCTTATAAAAATATTAAAGAAGAGAGTGAATAATATTATTCACTCTCTTCTTTAATATTAATATATTCAATATCTATACCAAAAAGAAAACAACAACTTTAGCGATTAATTGCGCGTCACCTGGAGGAATTCCAGCTGCCATTAAAGCCGCAGTAACTTTAGCTTCACC
>NZ_JBBOVD010000003.1:0-7063 GCF_038006405.1 Bacillus sp. FSL K6-2971
CACGTGTTATTTCCAAGTGACTGTACCCGATATTTTCAATGACAACATGCAAAAAACAGGTCATATTCTCCCTAGCTGTACATCCAAAAGTCATTGCTGTCAGCATCCATATTCACATGCACACAAGTAAAAAGAATCGGTTTTGTTGGGGAATTTCTCACTTTCTAAATATTTACTAAATCTGTAAGATAAAGAGAAACATTTACGACAGGCAAAAGGGTGGGGATGATGATGGCCAAAACAATTGCATACGAAGAAGTCGCCAACATGATGAATGAATGGTACGGGGTAATTAAAAAAAGAAAAGTAGACGAAGCAATACAGTTAAAAGAACAGATTAAAAGAATACTTCCACACATGGAACAAAATCAAGACCTGCTCCTGTATTTCAACCTTTTGGATTTTAGAAACAATCTTTTGATAGATGATGCGCAGCGACTAAAAATCAAAAGTCGTACAACCATCAAAAAAGAAGATATTCAAAAGACGGACGACATGATTCAATACTACTTTTACTTTTTCAACGGACAATTTGAGTTTCACAACAAGAATTACATTGATGCGATCAACTTTTACAAAATTGCCGAAGATAAGCTAAAGAAAATCCCCGACGAAATTGAACACGCCGAATTCCACTACAAAATTGCCATAGTCTATTACCAAATCGATCAGCACTTCTTTTCACTTAGTCACGCAGAAAAAGCACTCAATTCCTTCAAATCCAACGATCAATATATATCAAGACAACTCCAATGCGAAATGGTAATAGCACATAACAAAATGGAATTAATGAGTTATAAAAAAGCTGATCAACATTATTCAACCATCATTAAAAAATCAGATGAAATCGGGGATTCATACACCAAAAGTTTAGCTCATTACAATATCGGTATCAGTTATGAAAAACGTGGTGATCTATTACAAGCTGAAAGCCATTTACTAAAAGCAATTGATATACCAGAACACAGGGAATCATTGAACACCATCCGCACATATTACATGCTTAGCAAAGTCTGTTTTAAAAGTGAAAAAACTGATAAAGCTCTTGTCTGGTACAAAAAAGCATGGAATCTAGCCGAGGAAAATAACGAAGATGAATACAGAGCAAAACTCATGATAATAGATGCACTTTACAACAATAGTCACATAAACAATATTCACCACGCCATGAAGTACCTAGAGAAAAAAAGACTATGGACAGATATAGCCGAATTGTCACGAGAAATAGGCAATCACTTGAAAAATAAAGGAAATATCACGCAAGCCGTTAAATATTATGAACAAGCACTTGTTGCAAAAGACGAAATCATAAAAATGACGGAGGCGTTAGAATGAAATGGATTGTCAGCTTATCTATACTAGCTCTATTGATCACTGGAGTAACTGTTTATTCAAGCACTCATCACGATCAACAAATTGCTGAAAAGGCTGTATTTCCAACATGAAATGGATTGTTAGCTTATCCATACTGGCACTATTGATCACTGGAGCATCTATCTATTCAAACACTCAAACAGATCAGAAAATCGCTGAAAGAGGTGTAGTAGGCGTATGAGTTGTTATGAAAAAGGAATAGGACCAACATAAAAACATTTAAACGCCCTATAAGGCGTTTTTTCTTTGTTTGCATCTTTTTATATCTGAACAAAAATAAAAGCGCTCAGAATCGAATCTGAACGCTCTCAGAGGCATTTAGAATTACAGCCTCGGTATTTTTATGTATTTAATCATGCATCTTATCATCAAATTAAAATCGTTTCAAAACGAAAACGGCTCAATCCATTGATATGACTGATTTTTGACAGTTTTCTTTGTCCGTAGTACCCCCCTGTTAGCATGGGGGGGTTCTAGTTTGGCTCTCGGTGCTCCGCTTTTCGTTGCCACTCAGGCGACTGTCGCCGCCTTTTCGCTTCGCACCTTCGCCAAACTAACAAGGATTAGGATAGTAATCTATTATACCATTCTTCTTCCAAAATTCCCAACGGTACAATGCCTGGCATTCTGCTTTCAACGGAGAGAAAACCCACAGCACCTATTTAGGTGCATAAGTGGGCACTGGTTCCCTAGTGACTCTTTTCGGGCTCTGCCCAAACCCGCCAACGGTCAGCCCGTTGGATCGCAAATATTCAAACCCCCTACCCCCGATCTTCGGGGGATGCCCCTTCGGCGGGCGCAAACAAACGGGGTTTGTTTGAATCAATAGGCTTTGGGTCTCGTGAATGAGTCAACTCCTTAATGCTCACTTCGTTCCGCTTACCGTTGACTCATGCCATATGTTTTTCACTCCATTTTTTAAACAGTAACGCTCCTTTTGTGTGCACACTTTTCCGAAACAACACAAAACAAACACGAACTTAATTCACCATGATTGAACCCTTGTTGCGACTGATTTTTTTGCAAAACGTTACCTTTCGTTTGGTAACATAGCTCTCCTTTTCAAACAAAGTTAAAAGAGGCATTTCTTAAACTTATATCTAATTATATCAAAAGGAATTTACATTCCATTCCCTAAATCGGGAGGGATTCATTTGGAAAAAAAATTATTAACCATGACACAGATCGCAAAACAATTAAACCTTGCTGAATCCACGGCAAGATTTTATAGAGATCGGTTTGAAAATTATATTCCATCTGTTGGTGAAGGGAGAAAAAAACGCTATAAACCCGAGACCATCGAAGTGTTGCGATTCATTGCGGAAGGGTTCAAACGCAACCTAACCGCAACTGACATCGAAGAGGGCTTATCCCGCATGATTGCAAGAAATACTGAATTTGAAGAAGTAACCGCAACAACAACCGCAACAGCGCAACAGCAATCAAAAAACGAGCCAAATCACTACGCTTTACAGCTTCAAATAGCAATCGAGCAAATGAACGCAGCTATACAAGTTATTGGTAATCAAAAAGAAGAGATTGCTGAATTGCGAAAACATGTTGCGATTATAGAAAACAAGCAACAAGAACAACAAGAATACATAAATACCAAACTCGAAGAACGAGATAAAATGCTAATGGAATCAATAAGGGAAATACAAGAATCCAAAAAGCAACTTGTAGCTATTCAACAAAAAAAGTGGTGGCAATTTTGGAGATAAACTATCCATGAAATGGCGCACTTATACACACGCCTGTGTGAGTGCTAAAATCTTTCGATTTCCGTCAAGCGTGTCATGAAAAAGTTTTGAATTAGACGACATACCAAAAAAGCAGACTAAATAAGCCTGCTTTTTTAATTTGTTATGTAATTTTCAATACCAACTTGCCAACGTGCCATACCTTCAAATTTAGCAAAAAACAGCTCAAACAAAAAAATCAGTATTCACCAATCGTACATTTATTAAAAACTATGCTTTAGGTCTATCAGTAGAAATAAATTCTAATAAAAAACAAACTAAAGTTAAACCGATAGAAATTTTGATACTATCTGCAATACCAATTGAACATATAACACCAACAAAGAAAACAAATAAGAATCTAAAAAGTGAAACGAAAATAGTCTTTAGTATATTGTCTCCCATTATATGTTTTGCAACTGTAATAAATATATTGTCAAGAGTAAATGAATAACAAACTAACGCTAAACTCACAATGATAATTTGAGTGAAATCTACATTTAACCCTAATGACTTAACGATTACACTTATTGATCCTGTAGCAATCAAAACTATAAACATAATTACTGCTGTAGGAATTAAAGACAACAAAAGTGCACCAACAAATGTGGAAAACACATATCCCTCATTTGTTTTATTCTCTTCAGCTTCCCTTTTTTCGCCTCTATACATAAAAAAGAAAAACAACGAAAAGAAAAATAAATAAATTAACATAGTAATTACAAACAAATCCAATCCTGATCTCTCCTTATAAAAATATTAAAGAAGAGAGTGAATAATATTATTCACTCTCTTCTTTAATATTAATATATTCAATATCTATACCAAAAAGAAAACAACAACTTTAGCGATTAATTGCGCGTCACCTGGAGGAATTCCAGCTGCCATTAAAGCCGCAGTAACTTTAGCTTCACCGAAAGATGTTAACTGATCAATTACATCAGCTGCTTTATGTGACCATTTACTACAAGCATCACCAGCTTTTTGAGCCCACTTATGAGGAATTTTCTTTATTAAAGTCCCTAAAGCTGGGCCACCTACTCTTAATGCTTTGACTAGAATTTGTTTACCAAAAGGAATTCCTTTTGTACTCATTGTTGGATCATTTCCAACAGGAAGGGTAGATGTATTTGTTTTACCTATGTTACCAACACTTTCACGATTTGCTTCCGCAGCACTAGCATAACTAGGCGCAATAGCAGAAATTCCAAAAACACTTAGTGAAACCAATAAGAAAAATGATATGAATTTCTTCTTCACTTTAATCACTCCATCCTCTTTTCTTCAACAAAACCCATGCTACCATTAAATGAGATATTTTAACCTTAAAATTACTTTAAAGGTTAAAATAGTAATAATATTATTTCAAATTATATAGCCAATGGTTACCAAAACAACAATAGACTTTTTCATAAACTTTCACTCTCCCAAAAGTTATTTGAAATAAAACGTAACATAATATTTGCTAAAAATACCTTAATTGTAAAAGTTTTTAAAACGCTTGCGGACACCGCAATCAAAAAAGAAATTTCACCTGCCATATTGACATAAAGAAAGCAGACCCATGATAGGTCTGCTTTCTATGTGATTATGTAATTCTTGATCCCAACATGCCAATGAGCCATGACTTCAAATGTCTCATTCGCCACTTCATCATCATCTTCTTCAATTCTGATCAGATCTCCATCTTCCGCATCCGTCAAATTCAGTTCCTTATGAATATCTTTCAAGATCCCGCCGTAGCCGATCAACCGCCTAGCATTGAGTGCATCATCCAAATAATAAACCGTATCCAAATTTTCCTCGGTCACTTCATTTCCACGTATCACATCAGTGTCTTTCACTGGATACTTTGAAATCTCTAAAATGGCTTTTTGCTCTTCCATTTCTTTACGCACTTCTTTTTCAATTGCTTCCGCATCGATTCCCTTTTTTCCTTTGACACGCTGCACGTGTACGATTGGTGTATAATCCAATTTCATTGCACGTTTCCAAAAGCTTGTCCACTCTGCTTGTTTGATATAGCTTTTACCTGTGAAATAACTTCTTTTCACTGGAATTAATACATGAAAATGAGGATGATATGTATTCTCTTCATGATTTTTTGTAATTTCTAAAGCTCTGAAAAAACCAAGTGTTCCAGTTTTCACTTTTTTGTATTGAAACAGCTTTCTAAAGCCTTGCATCATATCAGTAATCGTTTGTTTTAAATCATCGCCCTCAACATTTTTCACTGTCAACGTAAGAAATATCCATGCGGGCTTATATTGTCTGTTTGCTTCTTCGACGATCAATTTATTATGACTCGCAATTTTTAACGACCTTCGCCACGCACACATAGAGCATAACCTCACTTTACAAAAATAGGCTTGAGCTAGCTTTAACTTGCCCGTTTTTCTGTCTCTCTTAAACACAAGATATTCCGCACAATCACAGACTTTTTCAGCTTTTTTCAGAAAATAAGGAGAGCCAGTGCGCTTTTCCAACGCCTCATAATGAGCAGAAATAAGTGACGATTTCATCTTTTTTCCTCGCCAATCCCGCTTTTTTCCTGTTGCGGTTTTGTCCTCAAGGATGGTATAATCTGAATTGAAATCACCAAAATTGTATGTATTACACATAAAAAAACTCCTTCTGACGCTAGTTATCTAGCATTCTATTATTTAAGATTCGACACCTTAATAATAGCAGATGGAGTTTTGTGCTGTCAAAATGTCTTTAAAGCCTTGACACGACTGGATTTATCGCACTTTTTCAAAATGACAGTGTTTCTATATGTATCAAGATAAGAAAAGACACGATTCTGACTCCGTCAAAATCGCCTAAAAATCTGGCGAAACCGCCATCTTTTTAAAAACCAAAAACCCAAAAACAAAAAAGAAGCCAGTAATATACTAGCTCCTCAAAAATAAACCCAATCTTATCTTTCTTTACTTGCAGACATGAAGGAAAGGTCCCCCATTTAAATTCTAACCAAATAGACTATTTTTTATAACATCAATCTTTCAATGATCACTCTTCCACATTCTAGCATATGATAACAAGAATTTTGATCTCCCCATTATCAATCTTCGTTTCATAAAAAAGCAATTTGATTTTACAATCAGATTGCTTTTCCCCATTAAGAACCAATAACATAAAATGTTTTTCTTAATAAAAAATCCAAAACAGCCATAAGTTATAAAAAAAAGCCCGCAAATATTAAAAGCATCCTGCTTATGTTCAGGGTGCTTTTAATATTTGATTTTAATCAAACAAAAAAGGAGTCAGCAAAGTGCCGGCTCCTAAAGACCTTTTCGCACACGGAAACGTTGGCGTTGGAGGTTCCCCATTAAAATTCTAACCAAAATCATTATTTTTTATAACCTCGATCTTTCAATGATCACTCTTCAGCAAACTCACATATATTGGAGTGAGTATTGAAACCCCATCGTTAATACTCACCAACCTCCATAAATTTCGTTTTTATAAAAAGCAATCAGATTTAAAACGTCAGATTGCTTTTTATTTCAGAAAAATCCACACCACATATACGCATCAACATATACTAAAAAGAGCACTTGTCATCCTAACTAGAGGAATTCGGCATCCTCATCATGAAAAGGTCGGCGTCCTAAAAAAAATTTCCCCTCAGGGGGAGATTTTTTTTATTTTTTTCACTCTTTTTCACAAACATTCATACCTTAAAGAATCATAACCTATCTCTGACGACTAGAGCATTCAGCTAGTCGTTATTTTTTATGCAACCTGACTAAACCTGGCATTCAAAATACAACTGCCGTCACCCGCCCACAAAAATGGTGGGATTGAAAAAGAGACAAACAGAAGAGCATAGAACAAGTAAGGTCATTTCATGGCGATCAGTCCGACCTTCTTGGCCATTGCTATTTATGCGTTCCTGCCGACTGTAACCAGTGGAAATATCACGTTTAATCAAAAACCTAATAGTT
>NZ_JBBOVD010000004.1:0-7061 GCF_038006405.1 Bacillus sp. FSL K6-2971
TGGCGCAAACAAACGGGGTTTGTTTGAATCAATAGGCTTTGGATGTAGTGAATGAGTCAACTCCTTAATGCTCACTTTCGTTCCGCTTACCGTTGACTCATGCCGAATGTTTTTCACTCCATTTTTTAAACAGTAACGCTCCTTTTGAGTGCACACCTTTCCGAAACAACACAAAACAAACACGAACTTAATTCATCCATTATTGAACCCTTGTTGCGACTGATTTTTTTGCAAAACGTTACCTTTCTTTGTGTGCAGTGCGCTCCTTTTCAAACACAAAACGTTAGCAAACTTTCGTGAAAAAACCCTCGTTGGCTTTTCTAAAAACACGCGCATTTTTTGGTGCGTATAACTGGGCACTTTGACAAGTGATTGACAACTGGTCGATCATTTTCCATCACTGATACGCCAGTGACCGGCTCGTTTTTCAGTAGTGATCGGGAAGTGATCACCTCAAAAATCGCCACTGCTGCAGGAGTGATTTCCACCACTTCTTTGGGGTCATTTTTTTGCTAGGCTTTGCCTAGTTCCACACCATAAGTGGGGACAAAAACCCCTTATGCTCTTCTCACTTTTCCTTTTTATGGTGTGGCAGATTTGCCGTTTCTGACACACCACCGCATTTTTCTCCTAAAAAAAGGTGTGTCAGTTTTTCATTTTTAGGCACATTCTTTTCAAAAATTGCAACCGCCACGAAACAAATCACCCTGTGATTTCAAGCATGAAATGGTTGCAGTTTTCCCTTATGCTCTTTTCACCTTTTCCGAAATGTCTCCAGCGACACTTATCAAAATTTTTCTCTTTCAACCCGCTACGCAAAACAAAAACATTTTGCCTTTTGATCTAGGAGGGCGTAGCGTATACCGTAGCGAATGAATCATAAAGAGGTGAACCCGCTATGAAACCCGAAACCTACCTTTCTTCACAAGACATTGCAAACAAGCTCAATGTCTCCAGCGTCACGATACGCAAATACGCCGCCATGCTTGAGAAAAACGGCTATAATTTCGCCAGAGACACTAAGGGATGGCGTCAGTATAATGAGTCCGATTTATCCGCTATGGAGTATATATACACACACTCTAAATTGAGTGGTAAATCACTAGAAGAAGTAGCCAAACTTGTAGCGACCTTGTATCGGTCAAACTTGTCCATATCGGATACCGCTACACCGCTACAAGATGTCAATGTCGCCGATCTCATTCAAAGACAAGAGGAATTCAATCGGGCCATCCTAAAACGACTCGAACAATTTGAAGAACAACAAAAAAAGCGAGATGAAAATCTCATGCTCGCTTTGAAAGAATCCATTGAAGCAAAAAAAATGATTGCTGCTGCTCAACAAAAAAAGTGGTGGCAATTTTGGAAATAGGACACCCATGAAAATGGCGCACTTATACACACCCCTGTGTGAGTGCTAAAATCTCTCGATTTCCGTCAAGCGTGTAAAGAAGAAGCCGACTTAATAGCCAGCTTCTTCTGATTCTTCAAACCACAATGCAATGAACAGCAAAGTACAAATAATGAATGCTCCTAAATCCATCACATTAATTACAATTTTCATCACATTCACCTCCACAGTGAACGGATTCTATCACAAAAATATTCCTCAAAACGAAGCACTGAAAAATAAAAAAAATGATTGCGGTCACCGCAACCAAAATAAAAAAATTTCAAAATGGTAATATAGTCATTGAACTGGTAAAAAATATAATATAACCTAGTATTTGTATTCCAATTAACCCAGAGGAGGAAAACGTATAATGACTATTTCTTTAAAGAAAAACTGGAAGTCTATTTTAGCCGCATTTTGTGCATTAGTCCTTTCAATTACTGCTTTCGCCCCACTAGCAAGCGCACAAAAACTTACTGAAGAGGAACAGGCAGCTCAACAGATCGCTTCCGATATGCAATTCATTTTTGAGTTAGCTTCTGTTCAAGAAAACGGGAAATATGTCTTAAATGAGTCATTAGTCGCTGATAAATTCGGACAAGAGAACGTTGCATCAATCGTAGCATTTGTTAAACTGATTAATGGGGAAGAACTGGAAGAAAAGGATTTAGAAGGTATCCCTTATCCATCAACTGGGGAAATCTCTACATCATCATGGAAATCATGTATGATCGACAGCGTCCTTAACGTCACTGGACTTGGATTTCTCACAGGTGGAATGCAAAAACTGATTGATAAAAAACTATGGGATAAATTAGCTATCGAGATCATCAAAATCGTTGGAAAGAACGCAGTCAAGGGTGGCGTTATTGGATTATCCGCAAGCTTTGCTTGGTTCAGCGTTCGCTGTATTGGAAAATAAGCTAAAAGTAAAGGGGACAAAATTAATATGAACGGTATTAAGTACATATCTTATTTCGTAATATCTCTGGTACTACAGTCGCTGTGGTTCCTAGCAATCAAAAAGAGCTCATATGTCACGATACTAGATATTTTAGTTGTGTCTCTATTATTCACACTTTTCATGTTTATCATTGATAAAGTATTCAAAAAAAAGCAGACTTCATAGTCTGCTTTTTTTATATCATTCACTATCTCCATACATTTTTCGTTTCTGAGATTGTCTTTTTTGATAACCATCACTTTCACGCGATTTTCTATAGATTTCAATCAATTTCTTATAATCTAAATCATAGCCTTCCTTCTGAAGCTCATTGATAAAAAATTTATCGCAATTGATCAGCATTCGATTCACCTCAACATTTAAGTAATTATATAATTCTTAATGCCAACATGCCAACGTGCCATCACTTCAAACGTGTCGTTCGCTATCTCATCATCTTCTTCGTCAATACGAACAAGATCACCTTCCTCAGCATCCGTCAAATTCAGTTCCTTATGAATCTCCTTCAAGATCCCACCATATCCGATCAAACGCCTTGCACTCAATGCCCCATCTAAATAATAGACAGTATCCAGATTTTCCTCGGTCACTTCATTCCCACGTATGACATCTGTATCCTTAACAGGATACTTCGAGATTTCAAGAATAGCCTTTTGTTCTTCCATCTCTTTACGCACTTCTTGTTCAATCGCTTCCGCATCAATGTTCTTTTTTCCTTTGACCCGCTGCACGTGCACAATAGGTGTATAATCCAACTTCATTGCACGCTTCCAAAAGCTTGTCCACTCTGCTTGCTTGATATAGCTTTTCCCAAAATAATTGCGCTTTACAGGAATCAGCACATGAAAATGAGGATGATATGTATTCTCTTCATGATTTTTCGTAATCTCTAAAGCTCTGAAAAAACCAAGTGTTCCAGTTTTTACTTTTTTGTATTGAAACAGCTTTCTAAAGCCTTCCATCATATCAGTAATCGTTTGTTTTAAATCATCGCCCTCAACATTTTTCACTGTCAACGTGAGAAATATCCACGCAGGCTTATATTGTCGGTTGGCTTCTTCTACAATCAATTTATTATGACTCGCAATTTTTAACGACCTTCGCCAAGCACACATAGGGCATAACCTCACTTTACAAAAATAGGCTTGAGCTAGCTTTAACTTGCCCGTTTTTCTGTCTCTCTTAAACACAAGATATTCCGCACAATCACAGACTTTTTCAGCTTTTTTCAGAAAATAAGGAGAGCCAGTGCGCTTTTCCAACGCCTCATAATGAGCAGAAATAAGTGACGATTTCATCTTTTTTCCTCGCCAATCCCGCTTTTTTCCTGTTGCGGTTTTGTCCTCAAGGATGGTATAATCCAAATTGGAATCAACAAAATTATAGGTATTACACATAAAAAAACCCCTTCTGACGCTAGTTCTCTAGCATTCTATTATTTTTGCTCGACACTTAAATAATAGCAGACGGGGTTTTTACCTGTCAAATCATCATTAAACCATTGACACCACTGGATTTATCGCACTTTTTCAAAATGACAGTGTTTCTATATGTATCAAGATAAGAAAAGACACGATTCTGACTCCGTCAAAATCGCCTAAAAATCTGGCGAAACCGCCATCTTTTTAAAAACCAAAAACCCAAAAACAAAAAAGAAGCCAGTAATATACTAGCTCCTCAAAAATAAACCCAATCTTATATTTCTTTACTTGCAGACATGAAGGAAGGGTCCCCCATTAAAATTCTAACCAAATAGACTATTTTTTATAACATCACTCTTTCAATGATCACTCTTCCACAATCTAGCATATGATAACAAGAATTCTGATCTCCCCATTATCAATCTTCGTTTCATAAAAAAGCAATTTGATTTTACAATCAGATTGCTTTTCCCAATTAAGAACCAATAACATAAAATGTTTTTCTTAATAAAAAATCCAAAACAGCCATAAGTTATAAAAAAAGCCCGCAAATATTAAAAGCATCCTGCTTATGTTCAGGGTGCTTTTAACATTTGATTTTAATCAAAACAAAAAGGAGTCAGCAAAGTGCCGGCTCCTAAAGACCTTTTCGCATACGCAAGCGTTGGAGGTTCCCCATTAAAATTCTAACCAAAATCATTATTTTTTATAACCTCGATCTTTCAATGATCACTCTTCAGTAAACTCACATATATTAGAGTGAGTATTGAAACCCCATCGTTAATACTCACCAACCTCCATAAATTTCGTTTTTATAAAAAGCAATCAGATTTAAAAAGTCAGATTGCTTTTCATTTCAGAAAAATCCACACCACTTATACGCATCAACATATAGTAAAAAGCGCACTTGTCATCTTAACAAAATGAATTCGGTTCGACATCCTCAGCATGAGAAGGTCAGCGTCCTAAAAAAATTTCCCCTCAGGGGGAGATTTTTTTTATTTTTTCACTCTTTTTCACAAACATTCATACCTTAAAGAATCATAACCTATTACTGACGACTAGAGCATTCAGCTAGTCGTTATTTTTTATGCAACCTGACTAAACCTGACATTCAAAATACAACTGTCGTCACCCGCCCACGAAAATGGTGGGATTGAAAAAGAGACAAGCAGAAGAGCATAGAACAAGTAAGGTCATTTCATGGCGATCAGTCCGACCTTCTTGGCCATTGCTATTTATGCGTTCCTGCCGACTGTAACCAGTGGAAATATCACGTTTAATCAAAAACCTAATAGTTTACGTGTTATTTCCAAGTGACTACACATGATATTTCCACAAAAAAACAGACCCGAAAGGTCTGTCAATTTTCATTCATGTTACAAATCGAATACGATACATCATGTTGCATTCCTTGAAGCAACAGAAACGCTGTTATCTTGCGTCGCTAAACCATAAACCGGCGCAACAGCCACAGCTAAAATCAAAACGGCAGCCATAATTTTTTTAAACGTCATATTCAAAATCGCCCCTTTGAATCAGTTTCTGAACTTGGATCATCTTCCTGTAAAAAAATACAGAATCATCCAATCGTTCTATGTCATTATAAAATCTTCCAGCCTCTAAAGCTAGGTCTTCTAAATAAGGATAACCACGACTATATAAAAGTTGATCAAATTTTTGATTGACTTCAACACTAGGCGAAACCGTCACATATAACTCATGAAGCACATTAAAAAGATCGACAAACATATAATCATCATACTTTTCAGCATAGCTTTTTCCCTTCACACAATAGTCAAGAGCTTCTTCCTTTAGTCCCTGCTTAAAGAAAATGATGGCTAAATCATAACAAGCTTGTACAACCTCTTTAGCTCCGATCTTCTCGCCTAACTCTAATGCACGTTGGTAATATACTGTTGCTTTCGCAACATCATCTTGTTTATTAAAACAGTTTCCTAAATTCAACAAACCCTTAGTCGTAATGTAATCATGGCCAAGTGCAATAGATTCCTGTAAAGCTAGTTTCAAATGGGGAAGTGCCTTCTCATAACTGACCAGATCATCATAATTTCCCGCAATTACGAATCTACACTGGATTAACCTAACTTGATATATACTGTGTGCCTTATAAGCATGATACGCCTGTTCAACATAATACATAGATAGATGTGTTTGCTTCATGTGATAAAAGATTTCTCCCATTTTGAAAAAAAACTCCGCACGCTCCAATTCATCAGCTACTTTATCAAGTTTTCTTTCAGCATAGCGATAAAATGTAATAGCTTTTATGTACTCCCCTTTAGAAAACTCATACATCCCTCTGAAGAAATTGAAGTAGTACTCCATAATACCAGTAAGCCTTTTTCCTTCACCTTCGACAGCTCTCAAATAATCAGCTTTGTTGACAGTATTTTTTGATGGATTTACGTATTCAAGCATCTGTTCATGGCGAAATTCCATTAGCTGAAAATAAAGAACAACCTGTTCGTTTTCCTCCATCAAATCCAGCTCATTCTTAACTTCGTTACGGAGAATCTCTGCATCTGTCACATTCAACCTTTTGATATGTTGATACCACTCATTAATCTTCTGACCAACCACAGGCGCTGCAATAGTTCCCATACCATCAATCCCCCGATACATCGCTTTTTTATGTTAAATCCTAGCACATGAAATACGACTATAACTTGCTTGCGTTTCCATTTTTGAAAATTTTCGGTATCTCGCAAACGTTTTTTAAATGAATTCAGCAGACAAAACCAAAAAACGCATTTAAATCCCTTATAAGCGTTTTTGACTCATTCCCCTACTTCAATTACCCGAACAAAAATAAAAGCGTTCAGAATCGAATCTGAACGCTCTCAACGGCATTTTTAAAATTCACATCATATTTTTTTATACGTTTTATTTTCATCTTGCGTACTACCCCCCTGTTAGCATGGGGGGTTCTCGTTTGGCTCTCGGTGCTTCGCTTTTCGTTGCCACTCAGGCGACTACCGCCGCCTTTTCGCTTCGCACCTTCGCCAAACAATCAGATGAATAAATCCTCTCTTATTCTATCATCTCCACCAAATTTTTTCATCAATCTCCCAACGGTACAATGCCCTGGCATTCTGTTTTGAACGGAGAGAAAACACACGTGCAACTTTTAGGTGCATAAGTGGGCACTGGTTCTCCAATGACTCTTTTTGGGCTCTGCCCAAACCCGCCAACGGTCAGCCCGTTGGATCGCAAATATTCAAACCCCCTACCCCCGATCTTCGGGGGATGCCCCTTCGGC